>NZ_JBBOXI010000002.1:0-30791 GCF_038007485.1 Bacillus sp. FSL K6-3312
ATCGATAGACAAGAATAATGGCAAGGTAAATCCTCTACATACAAAATCACTTTCAAAGTCTACAGATGACGAGGGTGCATTCTTTATTAACTACTCTAATGGTTATGTTTTACATGACATTAACGTTGGTTTTACAGAGGATGGCTTAGTAGGAGAATTAGTCTACTGGAAAGAAGATGGCGAAGATAAGAAACAGGTTGAACTTGAAGGGTCGTTGACTTCGGCAATATTTGAAGATGGGAAAATATATGCCGTTATTAATAATAATAACGATAGTGTTATAGTGTCTTCCATAGACCCAAAAAATCATAAAGAAAAACGAAAAGAGATAGACATGGACTCGGTATTCTTCCCTGACAACAATGAATCCTTGAAGTCATTAAACAATAAAGAATTGTTGGTTGCCGTAAACGATGACGTTGATAGTAAGAAAAATTCTATGTTGGTTATACTCGACAAGAAAACTCTCGATACGAAAAGAAAGAGTGTCATGGATGAAGGCTTCACTATCTACAAGACTAATGTAGACAAGGATAGAGTCACGATAGTCTCCTATGAAGGAGAAGTCAAGACATTCAACAAAGACCTCAAAGAGATATCATCTGAAAAAATTCCACTTAATTTTAAATCAGATGACGAACGTTTAGAAGAAGTCAAGATTTTAGACGGCAAGGTTTATGCATTGGTAAGAATGTTTGATAGAGATAAGGATGGAATTATTGGCAGAATTATTGAATATAATATTAAAAGTAAAGACTCTAAAGAGATACCTCTAAAAGCTAATAGAGATTGGGAAATGACAAGCTTTGAAGTTGTAAAATAACTGACGAGGAGAGTGGAGTAAATTAACTTACATTATCTTCAACCCAGGGCTCTTGTCTTATTCACATTACCATTATTGTATTTGGCTTGGGGGATTATTGGCTATTTAATCTTTAAGAAGATTCGTGTGGTTCTAATTATCACATTTATAACCTCAACGATTTTCATATTTGCCTACACCGGATTCGACATGTCAAATATGTATTGGGTAGGAATTGTGACTTTTTTAAGCATGTGTACGTCCTTAATGGTTAAAATTATACGAGAGATGTATATTCGCTACAAAAAAGCATAACAAACAGTCAAAGCTTGTGTTCCCGAACACGAGCTTTATTTTTTGGGTATACCACTGATGTAATCACTTTGTCAGCCATTTCATGTGAGACAGCAGCAGAATGAAAAAGAGGAAACAGTTTGCTATTACAAGCGAGTCATTAAGATTTTGGATCAAGTAGATAAAACCAGTAAGGAAATCGAAAAAATAAAGTAGCACTTATTGCAGGTGGATTTTTTCCTGCTTTAAAGCTCTTTCTCTATGGCGATAAGTAGTATTACTTATTTTTACATAATTTGTTTAAAAAGGTCATTTGATCTGCGATAATGAAAGAAAAGGGTAAAATGATAGGGGGAGGTTTGTTTGGCAGAAAAAGTAGCAAGCCCACTTGTTGCTAAGATGATCGGTGATTGGTACGGACTTATAAAAAAACAAGATATCCTAAAAGCTGAAAAAAAGAGAAACGAGATAGTACAAGCTTTCGAAAATATGGCAGAAGACCAAAATGTCTTATTATATTTTAACTTGATTGATTCCAGATACAAAATGATGGTACAGGAGTTTGAGGGATCAAAAGCTTTATTGAAGCAAATAGACATTGAAGAGAAGCAGAAAACGGATGACATGATTCAGTATTATTATTTCTTCTTCAATGGCATGTATGAGTTCTATAAAAATCGATTTTCAGACGCTATCAACTATTATCATATCGCAGAGACCCGCCTTAGAAATGTTCCTGACGAATTAGAACGTGCTGAATTTAACTATCAGCTTGCGATTGCGTACTACAAAATCGCACAAAATCATTTCTCCATTAACCATGCCAAAAAAGCTTTAGAAAGCTTTAAATCAGCAGATTTACAAGAGAGTCGGGTAGCGATTACTCTAATGGTAATCGCATCAAATAAGATGGATTTAAACCAATTTGAACAAGCTAAATCCACCTTTAAGGATGCTATCAATTTAGCAGCATCTTCTAACCTTGATTTGCCACAAGCGCTAGGGTATTTCAACATTGGGGTATGTTATGAGCGCCAAGGAATGCTTCAGCAAGCTTTAGACTCTTTCCAGAATGTCTTGTCTATTGAATTAAAAAAACCACATACTACGCTGAATATGAGAACAAAGTACATGTTAGCGCGTGTACTCTTCCAGTTATATAAAACAGCTGAAGGGCTGGATGCATACAATGAATCACTAATATTAGCGAATGAATTAGCTGACAATGCGTATATTGCTAAGTTAAGCATCATACATTCAATTTATGTAATAGGTGATGAAATCCAACTAGATGCAGCTCTGAATGTACTGAAAAATCAAAAACTTTGGAAAGATGCCTCCGAATTGTCAATTATGGCAGCAAGATTTTATAAAAAGCAGGATAATCACAAGCTGGCATCAAAATACTTTGATGAAGGTTTGGAATCACAAGCCAAAAAATTGTCATGGATGGAGGAAATTGAATGAAGCAACTGAAAGTAATAATCTTGAGCCTTGCCTTATTAATGGGTATCACAACTACTGTACAGATAAATTCCTCGAATGATTTTCAAACCGCAGAAGACGGATACTTTGGGTAGAAGATAGTAAACATGCCTTGGAATACGATTATCGGTGCTGGTATTTTTGTTGTGATACCTGTAGCCATCATCACAGCAATAGTGTACTTTATTAAACGCAAAAAAGGATGCCCAAAGCATCCAGGTAAATGGATGAAAAATGAATAAAGAAAAAGCCCTGTCCGTAGGGCTTTTTTTTGTTTGTCTTTATTCAGTTCGATGCCTCATTTTATGGACCGTTCTAAAAGATGCTTCAACACCAATGAAGACGACAAAGAATATAACAACCCAACTGAACAGGTCGGCCCAAACATTAGACATGTTGATAACCCCGAAGTTACTTAATCCCGATTGAATCACAAACGAGATTAAAGTAGTGATAAACACAGTTGAAAACCAATTTGTTTTCTTCAAGATTCACACCTCCTTAGAGGAATTTACAAACATACTTAGTAGTCTTGTTTTCATTTTTGTATCGTTTACAAAATTCGTGGCCACCCATATCTAAGAGCTTTTTACCTAGCCATGCTAGACCTGCGCCAGCCAATACTTTGGCCGCCCATATCACTAATGGCGCAACCATAGTTGTCACTTCGCCTTTTTGTTTTGCAGCTAGTTGATCTTGGTACATCTTTTCAGAATCGCTACCGCCCAATGACTCTAAATGATTTTTGATCTCTACCGCGATATCCTTTGGAGATCCAGCATTGATAACTTTAGATTCGTCAAAGAAAAAAGTTTTATCTACTTCATTGTATGCAGCACCTTATCTCATTCAAGTTCATTTCTTGATATAAGGTTTTTAACCGCCTTACGGATTGCTGGCTCATCAAGCTCTTGGTCTTACCCCTGTCAAGTAGACAAATATAAATAGCTTAAGCTGCCAGTGTGTGACGGTATTCTACCGGAGCACACTGGTTTAATTTTTAATCTTCTATGCTCTTATGAAGCTCTTCTTCAGTTTGATAAGAAGAAAAGTAAGTGTTTTCTGTTTTGAGATGAGAACAGGCATTATCCAGGCAATTCCCCCTTCGGGAATGACTCCCCGTCAATATAAATTGTTAATTTTCCCTATTAGGGCATTCGCACAAAATATTCAGTTCCACATAGAATAAATAGCGACTAAACCTGTGATTTTGCATTTATGCTTTGAAATGGAATGATTGAAGTGAAAAACCTTATGTTAAACAGACTAAAAGACATGCAACATGAAATATCTGGAGATATAATTTGTCCACCTTTCTGTTTCATTACTGGGGATGGTAAGCCCTTTTATTCTTGGGTTTTCACTGGTAATAAAGTATTTGAGACATGCTTTTTCTCTTTGATTTCATTAAATGAGGAGAATAATTGTGTGTTATTGGAGTTACTAGTACCTTGCTTCAAGAATTTTCATCTATGTCAAAAGGGATTATATCGTTCAAACTCGTGTGTTTTGGTAGATGTTTCATTGTTTTGTGGAATTAGTGAGGTTGAACTGCCTGTTTTTGATCATTTCATTTTGGAACACATAGAGAAGTATCCTGTTTTTTGTTGGTTTTCAACTTCCTCCTGTTCTCTTGAATTATGGAGAAATGGAACAAGGAGTATGAATACAGCTACTGTCGTTTTGCACCATCAAGATGAGCAAGACTCCCCGATATCAATCAATATTCAAACGAAGAAGTCATTGCATACATTATGTGTGAAAAAGGGAGAAAGTAGAGCGATTACTGTGAAAGATGTCAATTCTATTATGAAAAATGATTCAAAACATAAGGTTCATGCTTTACTAGAGCTACAGTTGAATCTGATACAAAGAGAGAAAATAAGTTTTCGAATCTAGTCGTTAGTATAATCTAAGTAGGTAACGAGAACATAGACATATTTAGAAATGAATAAGAGGAGGATTAAGATGGCGATTTTAGGTGGATGTAGTAACGAGCAAACGGGCTTTGTAAACGATGCAGTATGTTTTACGATTGATTTAGGGGATACTGGAGGTGTAGCTACACCAGTTTGGGAAGATGGAACTTCTTTTGTTATAAATGGAACAATAATGGTAGAAAACAACGGGATTGAAGGAGTAGGTCCCACAGCTTCTCTTACAGTTAATGGAACAGCAGTAGCGGGATTTACAGTAGCACCAGGAGAAAGTAGATCAATCACTTTGAATGATATCAACTCAATAGGTATTGTTGGGGCAGGGGCAACAGGAACTTCAAATGTAACCGTTTCTTTTTCATTAAATTATCAATATTAATCAGTTTGTATCTTTGATTCCACAAACTTTTGCTGAAAGTAGTGACAGAAATGTGCGCCCAACTTAATATGTGTGGATGTAATAAAGGTCCAACAGGCGTAACGGGTTCAACAGGACCAACAGGTCCAACAGGATCAACGGGTTCAACAGGTGGAACAGGTCCGACAGGCGTAACGGGTTCAACAGGATTAACGGGTTCAACAGGACCAACAGGTCCGACAGGATTAACGGGTCCAACAGGGCCAACAGGTCCGACAGGATTAACGGGTCCAACAGGGCCAACAGGTCCGACAGGATTAACGGGTCCAACAGGATCAACGGGGCCAACAGGATTAACGGGTTCAACAGGACTAACAGGTCCGACAGGATTAACGGGTTCAACAGGATTAACGGGTTCAACAGGATTAACGGGTCCAACAGGATTAACGGGTCCAACAGGGCCAACAGGTCCGACAGGATTAACGGGTTCAACAGGATTAACGGGTCCAACAGGATTAACGGGTTCAACAGGACCAACAGGCGTAACGGGTTCAACAGGACCAACAGGTCCGACAGGATTAACGGGTTCAACAGGACCAACAGGTCCGACAGGATCAACGGGTCCAACAGGATTAACGGGTTCAACAGGACCGACAGGTCCGACAGGATTAACGGGTTCAACAGGATTAACGGGTTCAACAGGACCAACAGGTCCGACAGGATTAACGGGTTCAACAGGATTAACGGGTTCAACAGGACCAACAGGTCCGACAGGATCAACGGGTCCAACAGGATTAACGGGTTCAACAGGATTAACGGGTTCAACAGGACCGACAGGTCCGACAGGATTAACGGGTTCAACAGGATTAACGGGTTCAACAGGACCAACAGGTTCAAGTTTAACTACTAATTCTATGTATGCCTCTAATACGTCAGGGAGTACTGTGCTTGTCGTATTAGGTGGAACGGCTGTTTCTTTGCCAAATAATCAGAGCTTAGATGGATTTACTGTGAGTGGGGGGAATACGGTCTTTACTGTACCTGTATCAGGTCGTTATTTTATCACTTATCAAGTGAATACAAATGCGGCTCTGCTTGCCGGCACAAGGGTTATTAATAATGGCATACCAATTCCGGGGTCAATTCTTTCTCCAGCTTTATCAATTGCCAACTACAATGTTTCACTCATTACCACCTTATCAGCTGGAAACCAAATCTCGCTTCAAATCTTTGGGTTGTTAGCGACTGTTGTGTTATTAGGTGGGGGATCGGTTGGTGCATCATTATGTATCATTCGATTAGAGTAGTACGTTACGTTATAATTAACATATCAATAAAAGTATGACCAAAAAAGGGCCCTGGGATAAGGTTGGAGATATTTTCTCTCCAGCCTTATTTACCTTCCGAATGGATCTACATTTACCTTCTAGTACAACAACAGACAAACAAAAAAGCACGACTTCACTCACTTACTTTTCGTAAGTTTACATAATGACCCTTCGGGGCAGTCTTTTTTTTAGCCGATCCTCATATTCGGGCAAATTCCGCCTTCAGGAGGGATTTCCCGTTTGGGAAATAATCGAAAAATCGGCCCTCATTAAGAAAAAGCCGATCTCTGTTTTTCTCCAGATAGCTCAATATTTCATACCTACCCAATGATTGAACAAATTTCAGCTTCATTATATGATTTTCTGTTGCTGGTCTTATGCTTGCCACTTATTTGTACACAGTGAACGTATATTTATTGCAGGGTTACTTCAGAAATTATTACACCACTGTGATCCTAAATAATTGAATATTTAGGTTGCGTATAGATATATGAACAGACTAACCAAATAAAAAGACTGAGCACACAGTCATTTAAGTGTGGAAACAAAGTGTATTATATGATAATATGTACTTGTGTAGTTAATCAATCTAGGCGAGATTGATATCTGTTTTCACTGTCTACAAGACGGTTCAATGGTGAGTCCTTTAAATTTCACTATTGAGAAATTAAATGAAGCATTATTGGGCACTCGGTAGGCGAACCGTGTGCTTTTTTATTTTAAGAGTATTTTAAATGGATAAATTGAATACAATAAAGAGTAAGAAACAAGATAGCTCTCCCAGAATTACAGAAACGTAATAGAACATGTTTACTTGGCGAGGTAAACTTGTGCTATCTTAATTCTCACTCTTTTTTACAGGCTAATTAAACAGGCTAGAGAAAATGCTTTTCGCAAGCTGTAACAGGTCCTTGGCGATAGGACCGTTTAAAAAACGAAAAACTTCATATGCTAATGCAACATGCAGTTTGTTTATTGGCTTCTTGCGAGAAGCTTTTTTTTCTTTATATCGCGAGACTCTAGTCTCGCGTTGTGTAGTTATTTTCTCTGAATTCACTATCTACTTCACCCCCTTGATATAAGATAGGGGTGGGAGAACTATTGCTTGCTAACGTCTCTAATGTACATTTTACCAGCATGTCTATTGAAACACGACAAGTATATACACGAAAAAAGCAAAATTCTTAAAGACCTCACCCCTACTCTTCTATACTTTGAAATATTAGCTTTTTACAGGTTTCTTTTAGAAATAAATGAAATTTTTTAAAAAAACCTGATGGGCTTAAGCCCATTCTTTCTTTGCTTAAGCAAAGAATTTGATAAAGAACTCTTGATGTTGTCAAACGGATAAACACCTCCTACAAATTGCCTCCTTACTCTTAATATAAGACTTCAACACAAAATTTTTGAAATTCCTGAAAAAATTTTGGGTCTGCATTAATTAGTAGTAAGCGTATAGAAAGTGTTGCAACGTGCAGACGATCGGTAAGACCTCACATTCTTCTCCTCGTAAAACAACCCTTTTTACATAAAAAAAGAAGCCGTTAACGGCTTCTTGTGTTTATTTTCACTTTTCCACTATTTCATATCCTAAACCTATAAGACACAGTTTAAAACCCATTTCATAACCCAGCTGGTATGAATCTTCATCTTTATGGAACTTCTTATGTAACTTCGCATCCTTGTATGTTGCAATTAAGTTTTTAGCAAGCGACTGTTCCATTTCGGGTATGCGGGTGGATACCGGCACTAATTTATATTCCATAATACGCTTTCCTCCTTGATCCTCGATTTCAAAACATCCTTTTTATAAAGCTATTTCGATTACGGCCACTTCTTCACCATTATACCTTGTCACAAAGGAAACCTCTTCTTCCGGAATTCCCACACCTAGCAAAAACGACTTAAAAGCGCGGCCACCTTCCCCGCCATAATTACTGGCTAAACCTCCATCAATAAATAATTTATAGCGAACGGTCTCCACATAAGTATGAAATCTTGCTTTATGACCATTTCTAAAGTGCGTAATATGTGTAATCTCTCCCAATTTTGGAAGCAATGCTAAAGCAAAGTTTAAAGTCGATTGACTCCCCAGTTCCTGAATAATGATCGATGCTTCATCGATTGGAAATGGTGGATTAAACTCCGTATCCTGTCCTAAATAGTGTTCTTTAATAATTGCCATGTCTAAATCCTCCTTTAAATTTCTTGTTAAAATAACGGATTCCTGAATCAATACACAAATAAATATGAATTATCCCCGTGACAATGAAGCTCAAAGGAGCAAGTAAATATCCAATATCCATCACTATACTTGATCTAAGAAATACTCCGATCATCACAATAAAGGCAGAAACAATAATGCTGTAAATCCAATACCTTATAGTGTTATCTCCTATGTTATACAGTATTTTTCGCACTATTTTCACACTCCGGAAAGATTTTTGGTTGTGATGTGGTGAAAACCCGAACAAAACAGCTGCCCTGGCTCCAGGAAAATCAATCAAAACACGAATAAAAAGACAGTTGGTAATCTTTCAAGATTTCAATCTTCCAAGGCTGCTATTTCGTCTAATAGAATTTTTGCCCCTTCTCGACTTAATACGATACCTCCCGATAAGGTCATATTTTGATCAGACTCCTCACCAGTGTAGATACAAGCTTTATTTCGGTAATATTTACGCAAAATGATTTTTTCGTCTTCAACAAGTATCTCCATCGGATCACGTTCTTTAATGTCTAATACTCTTCTTAGCTCTTTGGGTAAAACGATTCTTCCTAACTCGTCCACTTTTCGCACAATACCTGTACTTTTTATCAATTGTGCCTCTCTCCTCTCATATTTTCAGGATGCTTCTGACGCAATTAATGGGTGATTGTTCATCAAAATCAATTTAATTGCGTCAGAATGCTCATATACAACACTGTTTTCCTGTAATTCTTGGCGTGTTTAATCTTGCGCCTGCTGTCCTCCTACATTGGCAATAAATTCAACATTATCGACTTTCCACTCTCCATTATCCAACGCAATCAGCTGTGTCTTGATTACGATTTTCTGTTCGCTCGCTGTGCCATTATAGCTTGTGCGTGCAGTGAACTCATTCATAAAAGAAACTTCTTTCTTGTCTGATTGATATTCATAGCTTTGCAAGCCTGAAATAGAAGAAGAAACATCCGATCCTTTCTTTGGAATACTGCTTCCGCTTGGATAAGTGGATTGGTAACCTTTTTCAGTCATTAATGGTTCAATATCTTTATAACGCTGCTTCGTATTTCTGTAGGTGAAAAATTTATTAATAAACTCATTATTCAACTCTGCGGCCTTTGTCTGGTCAACTTTTTTCAATCGATCAATTTGTGCAGAATAGTTTTCTTTTTGCTTCGTGACAGCTGCTAAATCCCTTTTTAAAGATTGGGTGTAAAGCAGCATCAAAGCCACGACAACAATCGAAACAATTATAACAATTCGTGTCCCGCGCCTTTTCTGCTGATCTTCCACATTCTCACCCTCTCTATATTCTTCTGAACCCTAAATATGGATAAAGCTTTTTCCATGTTTCTACACTCGAATATTCAAGACCCGAATCATTGGAATTAATGAATTTTCCATCACCAACATACATTCCAACATGAGTCGGTCCCGGCGCATATGTGCTGAAAAAGACCAAGTCGCCCGGCTCTGCCTCATCATCAGGAACTGGCTTTGTTTTCTCATACTGTGTCGCAGCATTACCATTGAGATCAACACCGATTTGCCCAAAAGCATATTCCATGAGGCCGCTACAATCAAAACCTCCAGCCGATGGAGTCCGGCCGCCCCACACATAAGGCATACCTAAATATTCTTTCATAATATTGTGTACTTGAGCATAATCGAATTTTTGGTTTTTCCCTCCGCCTTTGCCTCCTCCTGTGTCTAGATATCTAAGTACATGATCAACATAAAGTGGATCTCCATAACTCGACCAACCTACCTTTGCGGCCTGTTCTTTGCTGAACGAGAGAGCAAGCTCTTTCGAATACTTGCCCCCATTTTTTTTAACGTAATCAATGAACCCGCCGCCGTAGTTATAGGCTTGGAGTGTCAATTTAATGTCGCCACCTGCTTTATCTAAGACGCTTTTAAAATGTTTCATTCCAACATCTATACTGACTTCTGGATCAGTAATTGTATTGGGCGGCAAACCAATTGATTCCGATGACTGCATAACGTCTAAGTGTCGGCCGCCGCTTTCTTGCATGACAAGCGCCATAATCACGTCTATATGCTTTGTAAGATCATACTTTTCAGCATATTTTTCAAATAGAGGGCGATATCGTTCCACATCCTGACTGATTTTCGCTTTGCCTGAGATACTACTGTCTATACCGACTCGGCCGCCTTCGTCATCTCCAGCACCAAACAATAGGATGAATCCCATAAGTGCGGTATACCCCGCTACGGCCATTATGAGGCCGATGACAAGAATCTTTTTCATGCTTTATTCACCCCGTACCCGATTAGGGTTTTCAGGTAGATGTTTCTCGGAAACGTTCTGTGCTTGACGTTCGTCTTTTCTTTCCCCTCGGGCTTTTGGCTGAGAGCGATTAGGTCTTGCATTTTGCTTTTCATTTTCTCCTGCTGGAGGCTCCATTGCTGAAAGGCTAGACAAATCATTACCTTCAGTGGAACGTGTTTTCTCTACTGATCGAGCCGTCTCATTCCTTTGTACATTTTGACTTTTCGATAGCTGCGGCTGCTGTTTCCTTTCACGTCTCACATTCTCATCCCATGATGTGACACGCGGACGTGTATTCTCACTCGAAGAACTTTCTGATACCTGTTGAGTCCGGTATCGCTCTCTATCTAAAGGCTCTGCCTTCGGCGCCGCATTCTGTGTCTGCGGTTCTCGCTCTTGTTTATTCCGTTCGTCAACTGTCCCCCCTGAATGCCGCTGCTTTTGTCTATCTGAATCTTCCTGCGATTCGCCTTGTGATGTCCTGTCTTTCCGACCGTCCTTGAACTTACTCATGTTGACAACTTTATCGGCTGAATTTCCTTGTGAGGTACGTCCCTCGGAACGGTCAGGAGAATCATTCAAATTGCTTTTAAGCGCATTAGCTGAAACATCACCTGCGGTCTCTCGGTTTTCATTTCGTTCTTTAGCTTGTTGCAATGCCGCAGCTGAAGCTCCGCCAGTATAAGCAGCCGCAGCTGCACCGGCCAAGTTCTTAGCAGCTCCAATGGTTTTTTCTGTTGGCTGACGAATCCCTTTATCATAAGCTTGTTTGACTGTTCCGCCATCCACTGAAACCACCCTACCAGCTGTTACAAACTCAATGATTTTATCTCGAAACTTAATCATTAAGATAATAGCAACCGCTGTCACAAAAGCATTCAGCATGTATTTTCCTGGTGTATCCATCGGAATCAATTCACCTGTTATATCAATGATCAAAAACGTAAATAGAAGAATGATCCCTACAAAAGCTTTCATTAAAAATGCACCAACCAACCTGCCAAGTGTGTACCAACCACTATTTGAAAAATTCGGCAAGAAGGAAATAATAAAGCTGAACGCAAGTATGACGCCTATTGCTAAAACAAGAATTTGAACGACAAAGTTAACAAACGCCACCAACAGTAAAGGAAGACCCAGCACACAAGCAAATGCTAACGAAAATATAGCCACGCCGATTTTATTCGGAATTCCTGATTGCGACATCATGGTATTACCCAACTGATCTGCCTCATTCGCAGCAATTTTTTTCCTCTCTTTATATCCATCTGCATTAAGCTTATATTCCAGTAGTTTAGTGATTCTATCCTTATCATCCTTTGTGATCTTACTCTCATCTGTCATGCCATAGTTCATATTTAAATATGGCTTATAGACAGCAATATCAAAATATTTATTCCGAAGGAGAGCAATAGACCCTTCTAATTCTTCGCCTTGTGCAATGTCTTGGTCATCATTGAAAAGCGTTCCGCTTTTCATAATAAGCCCCTGAACTTCACTGCTAACATTGTTCATCGCCTTTAAAAACCAACCGGCTTGCGTGAACCAAACGAAAGCGACCAGAATCACAACAATCAATCTAACTGTATGTTGCCCTGCCTTCATACTGTTTTTTTGACCCGCATACTGATAAAAAATATATAGAACTGCTATCACAAACAATAAAACACCGAATGCCGCATAAAGGTTTTCCCATAAAGTAGTTGATATTTCCCCGATTTTATCCGCGAATTTATTTACCACTTCAACGTTATATAGCCAGTCAAGACCGGTATCAACTAAATTCGCAACCATCTTAGTCATTCCAAAAGTAATATTTGCGATACTATTCAGATTTTTATTGATGTTTTTTTCCGAAAAGGGATTGAAACTCGACTCTACATCAGCTACAGCTTCGTATTGATCATAGCTATATCTTTGACTATCAAGAGTGACTCCCCCCTGCTTTACATCCTTTGGCTGCACTTTATTACTATTATCATCTGCAAAAGCAGCAGTCCCTAAAAAGGAGATGACAATGACGAAAACCGATAGAGTAAACAGTATTATTTTCGAGTTTTTTTTCATGTCTTCCCTCCTGTCTACATATATACATTCAGGCTTATTCTTCTACATTTTCCGTATAATCAGGCTTTCCAAGATTGTCATCATCTTCTGGATACAAGTCATATTCATCGTTCTTTTGTTTTTCATAAGTTCTTCTAATTGTGTCGCCTACTCTAATTCGATAATCCAACGAAATGTACTTCCCATCTTTGTATACACGAATCTCAGCATTTTTTCGATCTAATTCATCTATATCTTTTTTTACACCTGGTCGCTGTAAACTCTGATTTTCCAGACTTATCACTTGATCTATGGCTTCATCATATTTCGCCTTTGTGCTGCCGCAACCGGCTAGGCCGGTTATGGCAGCCAAAAGAGCAAAAGATAAAACAAGTTTTTTTATCATGCCAGTTCCTCCTCTGCTCTAGCTGAGTGCGATTTTTCAACTGTTTTGAATGCAGCTCGCCACTCTTCAAACAAGCAATCTATTGATAACTTTCCAACACGGCCGTAAAAATCCATAAACAACGCCTGACCTTTTACCATATTCGCAAGCATCTCCTCATTTTGTTTTGTTTGCGGAAGGTTCATCGTCTTTAAAATATCCGGCCGGTCAACATCGTTATCGAAAGCAAAACGCGCACCGAAATTCCCCTTGTCATCATCTGTTTCGGAGTCGGCCATATTCTGTGAAACAAGATAAAGCTGATTTTTAAAGGAACGACCAACACGCTTCATATCCTTGATTAATCGTTTACCTCCGCGGGCTTTAGTCAATGTCCAAGCTTCGTCAAAAATGATTGCTGTCGGATCATCATGACTGCGGCGGCCAAATTTTTCACAGAATTTTGCAAGACTAATCATAATGCTAAGACTTTTCCTGTCGCTGTCACTGTAATAACGTGGGTCATCATCTTCTTTCGGTAAGTCTAAACCGGCAATTTCTAAAATAGTTACTTTGCGGTTCAAGTTAATGGCATCAGCATCCCCATAGCTGAAAACTAATTGAAGAATGCTATTCTGAACCATTTGTACAAGTAGCTCGCCCGCACCCTTAATTGTTGGGTCTTCCTTATTTGCTGCTAGATGATCTACAACATGCATAAGTCCAACGGTTTCGCCCCTTGCTTTTCGTTCAATAACCGCATCTAAAGTTTTCAGAACTTCCGTTTTTACAGTATCTTTCCCATGTAAATCATAAATTTGTTCAATGATGTTTTGAGCAGCCTCTTTCGCTTCAAAGCCATCAAGGAAGATAATTGGGTCTAAAACGCCGAAATTCCTTTTATCAGAGACATCAAGCGTGACATAGTGAAATGAGCGAATCAATTCGACAAACATCGGATACTTAACCCGTACATCTGGATCATTAATCGCTTTCGTAAACCACTTTCGTATCTCCACCTTTGGATCAGTCATTAATACCTGACAATCCAAAAATGAGAGATATAGCAGGATCATTTTCACTAAAAAGGACTTACCTTTTCCAGTGGCTCCCGTAATATTTACATGCGGGCTGTCAGTAGAAGCACCCGCGATCCCCTCATTAGCAATAAACGGATGGTAAAGTACAATATCTCGACTACTTGCTATAGATTGATCAATCGGGACTTTTTCTGTAAATTTGTCAACTCTTCCAAAATAAAAGCCCACATTAGAACCTAACCGGCTTGATACACCAAAAAGGTTTTCTGCAAAGCCTTCGTGTGTTGTTGACTGAACCCAGTTTTTCTCAAATTGCAACGGTGTACCATGTAAAAATTTATAGAAAAGTTGCAACTGATCCGCGATAGGACGCACACAATATATTTGTGAATGCTTCATGATCCTAATGACTTCGCTTGCTCTGTGCTTACATTCCTTTTTAGTCTTTCCACTGACAACAAAAGTCGCTACCCACTTCAAATATGGCGCATTGTGATTACGGATTTTATTGTTTAAATCAGTCAGCAATTCACGGCCAGATAGGAGCCTGTCATCTACTTCATCAACCTGGTTCATATCCTCCTGTGTTTGCTTGAAACGTTGTTTTGTTAAAGCAATCTTGCTCAATGTTGATTCTCTTGACTGGTATTGTGCTTTTATATGCAGCTCTACGGGAAAATTTAAGTTTTGCGCCCTTTGGAAAATGTGGGAGTATTCCATATCTTCGGGAAAGTCATCGACTACGACAAAACTTGTATAGCATTCCCCTTCGGTTGTCTGAAGCTTTAGAAACCCGGGTTCTGTTGGATCAATAATGGCATCAGTTATATTTGTTTGACCGCGCTTTTTTTGTTCTTCAACCACACTATGGTGTATATCTCTTAAGAAATTGTATCGGTTTATATAGATCAATTGATCTTCTGTAAGCCGGCGACCGCCAACACTTGCCACCAGTTGAAAAAGGTCTTTTTCAAGCCCTTCAAATCGTTGAAAAAACTCTGCGGTCATTTCTCTTTCCAATCCCAAAAGGTTAACCAATACGTCTGAAACAGACGTAAAGGCATTCTTCACAATTCCTTTGATATCTTCCGATCCTTCTAAAAGGTTTCCTTTGAGGCGGACACCAAGGATGAAATCAGGCTGCGTAACGCTGCCAAGCTCATTTTCTAAAATATTAATCGTTTCTCGGTTGTAATAGCGCCCGATCTCTAAGGTGCTCGGATGAAAGTCTTTCTCCAAATAACCAAAGCGCTGCTCTAAATCCATCTGCTGCGGGTACATTTCTAAGTGAATATCTTTGTACTGTTCCAATTCTTTAAACAAAATTCTAAACTCTGCTTTGTGATCCTCGAGCTTCTCTTTATTACTCTGAGGCACAACAACGGGGCTAATTCGATAGAAAGCATAAATCTCACCCGATTTCGTCAACATAAGATTGTCGTGTACGCTTTTGATCGGTGTCTTTAGTTTCACCGTTATCACCGCCCCTTCTTCGAATAATTGTATCTTCAAAGGTTACTTGTTTAATATTTGAGTATAAAACCTCTTGGTCATTGGCATATTTGCGCTTTGGAAGATATACGCTAAAAAAATAGTTCGTAAAGTCAAATAGAAAACGATGTATCTTCTTCCCGTTATATTTCTGTTTGTGGAGAAACCCGCTTAACAAAAAAGGAATACCAATATACAATACGAGGGTTAATCCTGGCATAATCGAGCCGATACTATTAAAGAAGTTACGAAAAGCAAGCATGGTGAGGAATATTACTGCGAATAATATTCCTCGCATCAAACTAAGTCCAAAATTCAAATTGAGACGCCACAGTTTATAAAGGGTTATAGGGTGATTCATTGTTTTTTTATAGTTGTATGACCTCATTCCTTACCCCCCAAATACAGTCGTAGCAAGTTCACCCAATTGCTTTAAAAGTCGCTCTGGATTACCTACTGCGAAAAATACGAATCCAGCGACAATGACGAATCCAATCAATTTAGGGAAATCCTGTCTAAATAGATAGTAAATACCGAAGCAAACCAAAACAATTGCAACAGCGTTTCCGCCTTCAGTTTGTATCCAGTTTGTTAAATTACCGAGAGACGGAAGACTAGCAGCTAAAACGGGATTTGCAAAAAAATTCATCATGATTATTTTCCTCCTAATGTGTTTTCCATTTTTTCTACAAAATACTTACCATCACGTTTACTTAAGTGCATGGTGAAGCTTTCTGTATTCTCAATGCCAAGTTCTTTTTCTCTAAATTTTGCATTGGTTTTTACGATGTAACCATTTTTCCCTGAAGCATAGACTTTGAGATTTTCTAAGCCGACAAATGAACGCTGCCCATTTAAAGCCTGCGGCTTCTCCATCATATAAGTGAGATCATCTGTCGTTCCATCAGCATATTTTTTGAAGAAATCATTAAGCCAATTTTGAATCTGCTGTTTCTGTGCTGCCTGAATTTCAGATTCATCAGTTAACGGGTTAGTTTCGCTTTGTACGCCTTTTGTTTTCACATCCGGCAACGGTGTGAAATACAGGTTAGAAACAACTGCATAACCACCTTTAGAAGCCTTTACAGGCACATTAAGCAGCATAGAACGCCCTGTCTTTTTCTCTTCTTCGTATTTCTCTTTCACTTTTTCTTTTTTCTTGCCTTTTTTCTTCTCCACTTTTCGCTCTTTTTCCTGAATGGCGACATTATCATAATCTACGCGGTACTGTAAGATCGCCTTATCATCAGCGAACTGCACATCATATAACGTTTTACTATTCAACTTCCGGTATCCGCCTACATCACCAGTTGGATCAACCATTAAACCTTCTGCATAATAGCTTTTGAGTGCTTCTTCTCGCGCTTTCTTTTGTTCACTATCACGTGGAATATTCATGTATTCATCGACCACTTGATTAGCGAAAATCTCCATTTTCGGACTACGGTAAACATCATATCCGTTTTCATCCTGACCAGCTGTAACAGCAGCTAGCGCCGTCTCGGTAGCTTTGGATCGATTCAAAGCATTTTGCGAACGACCAAAAGCCAATATCCCAGATAATCCAACGACACCGATCAGTACCCAAACAAATATGACAGCACCTTTTCCATTACGTGCCTTTGGCAATTTACGGCTCTCTTTTTTGCTCCGCTTGATCCTATTGTCTGAAAAAATGTCCGACATTTTTTCTTTCAAACCGCCTAATCCCATTTGTCTCCCCCTTTCAATAAATTGCGCCTTCCGCTTGGTGCGGTCGGACTGCAATTCTTGTTTAGACACTTCTGAGTTCGACTCTTTTTTTTCATCTAATCCATTCATTGGATTGCGAAAATAAATGATTTTCCGTCTTTCAACAGGCTTTAACCCCCTCGCTGCCTTTCTGACAACGACAAAAACCCCAGTTTCTAAATCCTTTATTTCGTCTGGATGGACATAGAATTTTTTTACTTTCCGGCTTGTTCCTTTTTCCGCTTTAAACTCAATTCTTTTTAAAGGACCACCGATATTTTCCGTCTGTGTGGTCAGATCCACGTCATTATAAGTCCCAATTATAGAAGCCACTGTTTCCGCGGATGTAGCCTCATTACTTCGGCCAAAAAAGAACGTATTACAGTTATCAATTACCTGCTTTGAAATGTCCTGTCCGTTAATAACTAAATCTCCTAGCGACTGTATCCCAATAGCTGCCCCAAATTCAGCGCTCCGAGCCCGCGCAATGATGTTTACGATGGTTTCAGACCCATAAGCCCCAAACTCGTCAAAAATGCCGAGAGCGCCTTTCTGAACGTCCTGACCGTATCTAGTTGTGACACTGAATGATAAATCAGCAATGACAAATCTTGCAAAACGTTTGATAAACTCGGAATAAATGTTGCTATTAAACGAGAAAATAACGCTTTCTCCACGTTCTAATACCTCAAGCAGATCGAGACCATTAGGGTCATCTTCAAGAAGTTCACCAAGTTCTGAATAAATCAACTTTTCAAGCTGGGTTTTCATACTTTTTACAAGTATTAGAACAGGATCGTCTTGATTTTCGTCCGTCAAAGATTGGATTTCATCATCTGTTAACTCACTTTTACCGAAAAAACGCTCCATATGAAGGGATGCTCTTGCGCTCAATACTTTATTTTTGACTGGACGCTCTATAATTTCGTACTCTTCTTCCTCTTGCTCTGATTCATTCAGGCCAAGAATATCATCATCTTCTGCCGGCTTTTTTTTCTTGACCGGTACTTTATCTTGGATGACTTCTTCTTTTATTTCCACGTCAGTCATTAATGTTCTGTATACCGCGCTAAGTGACATGTGTTTTGCGATGGTCGCCAAATCAGTATTTAGATCAAAATCATGGATCATGTGAATGACTTTTTGTAAAAAGTTTTCCGCTTCATTTTTATAAAAAGCGTTTTCCCAATCGAAGATTGCCATAATTCGATCCGTCACACTTGTTCTATTACCATGCCTAATTGGGTTGTATCTTAAAGACGTTGTTTCAGAGAATACATGCAGCTTACGGCCGTATTTGTCTGTTAACTTTTTGAACTGAGCAATCGTTTTCGGATCGCCCTTTCCATCAACGAAAAATACTGATTGACCATTCGCCAATGCGCTTTCAGCTGCGGTTAAAATTGCCATCGTTTTTCCGCTTCCAGTAGTTCCTTGAAACAAAATGTGTTTTGTTGTCTCTTCCAAAGCCATTTCTGCTTGTTTTTTATGTTCATCAATACCGAGCAAAATGTGTTCAATTGGCAATGACTTTTCCACTGATTTTGCAACGTTTTTCCGCCATTTTTTTTGCACATTATTGTTAATCTTCACGCGATTCTGATAAATCTTTTCATAATCTTTACTACTGCGGTATTCTTCGATTACATCCTCTTTCGGTTTTACGATCTTCCCCTTGAAAAACTCATATACCGCCAGAGCTAACCGCGCGAAAATAAGAGAAAGAGCCAAAACAGCAATATAAGACTGATAACTTGGATGGAACGGCTGACCGTCATTTATTAACTGCTCAAAATAATCTAACCGATTACCCATACCGGCTATAGATAAGGAAACTGGTATGAATTGAAACAACTGCTGCCATCCTACGAAATACAGCATCAAACCTAAACCTACAACCGCAGGCCAAAAAACAATCTTCAACTTAGATGCCTGCTTTAATGCGTACACAAAGCCAAAAATCAGCAATCCTAAAACAAGCGAGGGTAGAAACGCCAAGCCTATAGCAGCAGCCGCAGCTATCATAGTTCCATACCCAAGCAAAGAAGTGAAATCCGGCTTGCTGTTGTTATCAGGCGGCCGATTTTTATCACTCCAAAAGTTTAAATCCATTTAATCACTCCCATTAGTCAACAAATCATCTAGCATTATAAAAGAAATATCGACCCCAATCGATGAAGCAAACGCATGAACTTGATTTCGGATTGCATCCTCCTTACAGATATAAAAAACGCGATCATATAAGCCATTTTGAATCGACTTTTTATATTGATGCATCTTCTTTTCGATTCTCGCACTCGTTTTCCGGCTTAATTCCACTTCAAAAGCGAAACGGCGCTCACTATTCACCAGGAGAAAATCAGGGACTTCCTGTGCGATGTGTCTTAAAGCATTAGGCTTGCGAGCTTGCTCCACACTCAACGAAAGAACCAATTCACGCGTCAATTCTCTTTCTGTCTTAAAACTAAATTCTGTTCCTTTCGCTGCGTATCGCTCTAAGAGGCTAAAAATCACATCATTCACTGTCAAATCATGCTGCAAAGTGGAATAACTAAGACCTGCGGCACTTCCAATATGACCAATAAATTTCGATCCGCTTTTTGTAATACAAAGAACCTTTCTTCGGCCGAATGTCTTCGTTTCTACAAAGCCCAATTCTTCGCCTTGTGCCCTAGCACGATAAATCGTCATGACCCCCATATCTTTTAAGAAGCGCTCAAGCTGAACGCTCGTGATGACACCGAAACGATCAATAGCTTCAACCACCTTTCGCCTTTTTTCACTTAAAATATAATCCATCTCAACAGACCCCCGAATTTCTAAAATGTTTACACCTCCTTTAGTGTAGCAAGCTTGTTTTCAAAAATATATACCATTTTAGTACCACAAAGTTACCACTTACGATAAATATTTGCTAAGGCTATTGACCTTATCTTACCCTTTGTTTCGGGACTGAAGTTTGACTCACAATGTGCGGACCAAACAACACGATCCTTGCGTCTACCTCATCCGGTTAAAAAACTATTCTTCGAACGGCTGCGCTTAACGTTTTTTCACTTCCCTTTCAAAGAACACTTTCAAATGACCACGACTACACCCACCAACTCACAAAATCCAAACTCTCAACAACTGATATTCTCTACACAAAATACACCGTATCATCTTCACCCCGCCCACCACCACACAACCTTATAACCTCCTCTCTTCATCCTCCTGTACTTGACCTTGAACTTGACCTTAATCTCTTGACCTTGATCTTACTCTCTTCTCTCTCACCTCACTCCTATCTCTTACTTACTGTACCCATCCCACCACCATCCTACATCTCTCTACCCATCAATATTTATCGTTTTACTCGTGACTTCCCTCTTGTACACGTAGTAAGAGGGAAGTCACGAGTAAGTCCTTAGATAAATGTTGATGGGACGCCCTTAAAATAACTTTTTGGTGGTGGGGTGGGTATCTCAAAATTACCACTTCAATACCACCTATTTACCGAAATTATACCACTAGAGGTTAAAAAATCAAGACCTATTTTCATTAAATTCTGATAACAAAAGATGAGCTTTTATCACACATAAATTACCATGAAAAAAGAATTTCAAAGACATGAAAACTGTATCGAATTTCGAATTTTCTCGTGATAGAAGATCATAATCAAATTACATGTTAAGTGGAAATAATCAGAAGAAGTTTCAGTTCCCATCGCCAGAATAGCTAAAGCTTTTCTGTTTTTAATAGAGACTAATTTTTTCATCAAGAGGCTACTTTTTAGAGGTTTTTTCTTGCTTTTTGATTTTAGGTTTTGGCATACTCGGGTTCCAGGCCAGGACAACGGCTGGGAACGCTTGGCCGCAGTTTTCCCCCTTGAACCTTGAGAGAAAACTGCGCTCTGACAAACTCGGTGTACCGAGTTCAGGTATCCGTGTGGTATACGTATGTATCGCGCTTCATTAGTTTTGCTTTTCGCATGTGAGCATATCAACTGCACCATTCCCTTAGCTTGACTAGAATCACTTCTAGCTCATCTCACATCCCCTCTGCACGTCCAAAGAACGTACAGACATGGTGTCCAACCCTCCTTTTACTTTATAGCTTTTATCGCGCGCACAACGGCGTGTACGCGTTTTTTTCCCTAATGGCGAAAAGGAACAAAACATACCGTCCCTGCCTGATGATCCATGAAGCAAGACCACCCGACACGCTAGACTTTTCGAAATTGGCTCTAGCTGACCCCCTGACACCTTTTTTTTATCGTAGAGGATAAGATCATTGCTCTCCGTACTAGACAAATAGAAAAACCGCCTGAGCATAGCCCAAGCGGTTCCAACATTCATCTTAACTGGAAAAAGTGTCGTTTATTGAAGAAAAATAACTGCCCAAAATATACATAAAAAGCTTGTTTTTAAGCGATTTTACTGCTATTATAAGGGCAGATATTATTTATCAAAAACGAATAAAGGTCTTTGACCTTCCAATTAAGCTAGTTGAGTTGGTAGCTCCGGGCTAGCTAAACCCGAAAGAGTGTTGTTGGCGCAACCTCTTTCTTTTTTTTATGTAATGCGATTTCTCTTGAAATCTAGTAAATGTATGAAGTTTTAAAACTAATATACACCTTTTTAATAGATTCGTAAACCCCTTATCTCAAGGGGTTTTTTCATGTTTTAAAAATGTATACAAAATGGATACATTGGTATTGACTAAATGGATACATTTTGGATACAATATAGTTAAGTTAAACAAGAGGAGGAATTATTCATGAGATTAGCAAGTGTAGACATCGGTAATGATGCAGTTAAAGCATTCTTAGGAGGCGCAGGAGAGGAAAACAAACTCTACATCCCTAACGTTGTAGCAAAACTGGAAGCTCGTTCTATTGTAGAAATGGAGAAAAACCCTTTAGACGCTATTCACGTTGAAGTAAACAGCAGCACACTAAAAAGCGGAATTCAAAAAGTAGCAGTTGGCAAGTTGGCTAGCAAACAAAATGTCAATGAAGAGTTAACGCCGGACACTGACAAATCAGAAAGCGATCAAGCAATGATCATGCTGCTCACAACTTTAGCTCTCGACGCTGTTAAGAATTTTAAACCAGTGGACAATAAAGTAGATGACGATGATGATCAGGTAATTAAAGCTAAATATTTACTCTCTACAGGACTACCAATGGACGAAACAAAGAGGGGCTTAAATAAAGCATTCCGCAAAAAAATAAGAGACGGCCAACATAAAGTGACATTCTTAGATACTCCCGTTTATCAAGGAAAAACTGTTGAAATTTCCTTTGAAAATGTTTTGGTCAATACAGAAGGATTCGCAGCTTACATTGAACTATCAGAAAAGTATAGCGATATCGTCGGAAAAACTGTTTTAATCAATGACATTGGTGGCCTTTCTACAGACAGCGCGATCATCACAAAAGATGCACAGGTTGACAACGAATTCAGCGACGGAATTAAAAAAGGCGTTGCTGGAGCCTTAGACAACATTATTAAAAAAGTGTATAACGAACATCGCTACACGATTAAAAGCAGAAGAGATTTGGTCGAAATCATCACAAGTCAAAATGCAGAGGAAAAAAATACAATCTATGTCGCCGGACAGTCAACAACCATAGAAGATATTGTAGATGAAGAATTATCTACACTTGCCAGTGAAGAATACAAGCTCATGAAAGGCATTTGGAGAAACGTACCTGACATCCGCAAAGCATACAATATTGGTGGCGGCTCGGCTGTTCTAAAGAATTATTTAATCGAGATCAACAACAAAGATGCAAAATTCCCGCTTGAGTTCCCCCGAGTAGAAGATAGCATTTGGATGATTGCACGTGCATACTTCAAAATACTTACTCTGTTCTGCCAAAAGAAAGGTATTGAATTACCGAAGGTAGAAAAAGCTGAGGTCGCTGAAACGGCTAAATAAAGGTGAGGATAAACGATGTCAGAGAAAAAATATAAAGTATTTCAGCCCAAAGATAAAATACAGCTTAGATTGCCCGTTGATACGCCTCCAGATGTCATCAAGTTTATAAACAAATTAAGCAGAAAATATGGCCGGAATTTTAGCGGAGAAATGGTTCGACGATTGATAAGCGTATTGGAAACAGAATTGCAAATCAACAAGACGAAGAGGAACAGGATCCTTGTTCCTCTTCCTGAAGATTTAACTTATAACGAAAGCAAAAAACTTGAAAGCGAAGAGGTTCGAACTCTCATCGGTCAATTAGCACTACAGCTAATACGTGAGCCAGCTAAAGCTGTCCGCCTATCTTCTAAAGAAGATGAGGTTAACAATACAGACGACAAGTCTCCGGAGACAGTCATTCAGAATGAAAAAGTCTTAAAGTTTGCACAAGACAATTTCTTGGATTTTGATGATGATGACGACTAAAAATTAAAGGGGCTTTACAATGGATATGGATGATAGAAAAAAACCAAAAGACATGGTAGATATGGAGCTGTTAGAGACTTATAGCTCTTTTAATAAACAAAGTTTTTTTACAATAGAAGAGCAAAATTATGTAGGGCTGCTCCGGCAAGAAATGCTGGAACGGATGAGTAAAAAGAAGTGAGCCAAGGAGTGAGCCGTCATGACATTATCAAAACGGCTCTCTGCTTCGTTCGTGAATAAGCATTGGTATGAAAGATGGCCATCTTTTTTCATTCGTGTTTTGATTGATTTTCCTGGAGCCAGGGCAGCTGTTTTGTTCGGGTTTTTAAATTAAGGAGTGATCTTATATGAAAACATGCGCTTACTGCGGATCGGAACTTGTTTCAAATTATTGCTCATACTGTGAAATGAACCTCAAGCCTGACGACATCTTAGAGAACGGCCAACGAAAAACACATACCCTTTCATATGAACCCGACCCCGCGGACATTTATAAATCGACTCCTGAATTATTAAAATCCAAAACAATTGAACTCATCTTTCTATTAAAATACGCCCGAGAATACCGTTCGGACGTATACAATGGCCGGGTTAACATTCATCGAGCCAAACAGGCCGGACAAAGTAATGAACAGCTTGAACAGTTCCAGCAAGAAAGCTACAAAGAGTATGAAAAAGCAACTCGCAAGGTATGGGTCATTGAAAACATCATTGCTGATCGAATCGGTTATATACCAAAAACGATTAACGACAAATTCTTGTTTGCATACCTCGACAAAATGGAGAAAAAACAAGGCAAAGTCATGATAATGAAAAATGCTCCTGCTGTAACAGGCGGTATGAGCATTGACCAAAAACCTAAGGAGAGCCAAAAATATGAATGATAAAGGAAATGAAAAAGAGAAGGGTATAGATCTGCAACATATATTGTTGTTTCTTGTATTTATGATTGCTGTATCTGTGACTACACTTAATTTTCAAAGTATCTATCAATATATTGACTATCTAATAAGCAAGTTCTTTTAAACAAATAAAATCATGATGATGAAAAGTCTTTTACCTGAACCTACAATATAAAGGAGGCTAATCTATTGATTGGTGATATGGAACAGATATACCCATGGTTAATTATTATATTTATATTTGCTATATGTGTGATTACTGCTCAAATATCAATGAAGAGTTTAAAAACGCCTTGGGTATTTCGAATAGTTGCAATTGTTAGTATCATTATTTTGATCGCGTTGATGTGGTATAAGTTAGAAGTATTTAAAGATAAGTTTTGGAGTGAAATAAACAATATTCAGCAGGATCAATGAGGTAATATTTGCTCCGTATATAGACTTTAAAAATGAAGGGAGGCGCGCCTCATGACTAACATCCAAGCAGCCATTAATGAGCTACATGTCGCTTTTAAGAAGTTAAATGATGCCTTTTTCAAAGGTGAGTTGCCTGAACCTGCAATTACCATTCAAACAAGCGGAAACCGTAAATCTATGGGATGGTGTACCACAAAAGAAGTCTGGCGCGACAAAGAAGGGGAAAACCGAAGGTATGAACTAAACATCGCGGCAGAATATCTCGATATTGAGTTCATGGAAACAATGGACACGATGCTTCACGAAATGGTTCACCTCTATAATGCGATTTGTGACATACAAGACTGTTCCCGAAACGGCACTTATCATAACAAAAGATTCAAAGCTGAATGCGAGAAGCGCGGATTTTACTTCCCTGACAACAAACCAGATAAAAAATATGGATGGGCTTTTCCAAAGCTGACAGAGGACTCAAAGAAAAAGATTGAATCATTAAAGATTAACCCCAAAGCTTTCAGTATTGCACGAAAAGGATTTCACGGCGGGACCGGAGACAATGCATCTGGAGAACAGCAGCAGGTTGAAAAAAAAACTAGAAAGTATAAATGGATCTGCCCCGCTTGTAACCTACGCGTATTGTCATCTAAGAAGGAAATTGCGGTGAAATGCGTAGAATGCGATGAAATCTTAATCAATGAACCTTAATAAGCCCTGCCTCACACGAGACAGAGCTTATGTTTATTGACTCCATATTCCCTTATGTTCTTCTTGGGCTTGAGCCTCGATCTTGCGGAACTGATCAACAAACTCCGTGTTTGGAGGGAATACGGCGACACGTGCAAGCCCTTTCTGTAGTAACAATTCATTTATCATTGCCCCGTCCTTCAGATAGACGTAAGCCAGAAGGCGGCCGTATTTATCTCTTTCCTGAACTCCAAGCTTCAGATCAACTTTCTGGCCGCTGAGAGTCTTCTTAGTGAAATCTGACGCCTCACGTCCGAATGGCTCTTCTCCCTTTTTAGGATGAACCGTTTCAGGAGTATCAACCAGGATAAAACGGACACGCTCCTGTTTTCCACTTTTCATTCTTACATCTATGGTGTCTCCATCTACAACATTAACCACCACACCAGAAATTAAGTTCTGTTCCTGCTGCTGATCGGCGGCTGCGGCTGCCGTTGTCTCGTCCGCCGGCGGCATGTCGTCCGCCTTATTACAGCTCACCAAAACGCCCAGAAGTAGCACAAGTGACAAACTGTATCCCGCTATTTTCTTCATGAGCAATTCCCCTCTGATACTAGACTGCGTTTCTCGATCTCCTTAACAATCGCTTTCGTAGGCCATTCCTTCAAGTCGTGGGGAATATCTTCACCACACTCTTTTAAAAGAGAAACCAAATAATAATAGCATTGACCCCAGTCATGATAATGAAGCTGAACTTGTTTCATCATATCTGCCTCCTTTTAATGCCCTTAGACTGAATTATTAATGGGTTTCATTTTGCGAACAGTCGACCATTTCAAAAGTGAAACCGTCGACCGTTCTATTTTTGAAACGGTTTAATACATCAGTATTTCAGAAAAAAGTTTATAAAAAAATCGCGAGCCTTTTCTATTGTCTCTTCCTTGTTGCCTCGGTGAAATTCTATATCCATTGCTGGACATGTATCACAAATATGAATTTTGACTTCCTCAATCGCTTGACGGTAAAACCGCCCGCAATTGCAATTCGGACAGGATTGTGAATGGTTTAATTCTGGAAGATAATTCTCTATAAATTCCACATCGTCAAACGTATAGCTCTGTAAAAACTCTTCATATGAAATGCCTAATGTATCATGACAATATTTTTTCAGCTCACTGACTTTTAAAAGCATATACTCTCTTTCATTTCGTTGCAATTCGATGTATTCACACATTTTTATCTCCCCTTATATTAAATTTAGACCGCCCCAGACGGGGCGCTTCATCCTAAAATGGAAGGTCGTCATCACCGACAGGAACAGAACCTGCCGGCTCCCGTTCCTCTCTGCTAGTTGGCTGTGTGCCGCCTGAATGTTTGTTCTTCGGCTCTAAAAACTCGGCCGTTTCAACGACAACTTCTGTTTTATAAAACCTCGTGCCGTCCTTCTCATATGAGCTTGTTTGCAAGCGTCCGGATACTCCGATCAAAGAACCTTTTCGCTGATAATTCGCGATGTTTTCGGCCTTTTTATCCCACGCCTGACAGTTGATAAAGTCGGCTTGTCGCTCGCCTTGCTGATTTGTGAAAGTCCGATTTACCGCCAGTTTGAAGTTAACGACTGGATTTCCTCCTGGTGTATATTTAAGCTCTGGGTCTCTTGTGAGTCTGCCGACAAGTGAAACGTTATTCATTATTAATCTCTCCCTTCAATTTAAATTGAATAGTACTATTCAATTTTTCATCAAAAAAATTAGGCTTAAATAATTAGATGGGAAGGGCGGATGTCTCCGCCCCTATACAGCGACATACAAAGTCCGATAATCAAAGTGATAACGAGAAACGCGTAATTTGATTTTGTTGTCCTCCGTCTCATCCACATATACCCACCAGCCGCTAGGCGACTCTGTCAGCTCTTTAGCAAAGCCTAGAAGGTCGAACAGCTCACCTTTTCTGAAATTCACCGCCGCATCGTAGGCATAATCATCAGTAAGCCTCATGTCTTGAACGCCTTGTGTTACCTGACCCGTCAAGATCGCTTTAGCGACCTTGTCAATCGTCCATTTTGAATGAGGATTAACCCTTTTCGGTTTTGCAAATGGGCTGAAGACGCGCACAGCCTTTTCCTCGTCATGAAAATTATTCACGCTTATGTCGTCAACGTCCGGAAGAGCGTTGGCAACAGCTCTTTTAATCAATTCAGCAAAATTGATTTTCAGAAAGAACATATACTTATTTATGATTTCACTACCATCAAAGGAGCCTCTCTGAAAATGTACCGTATGTTTGATGACGGTTTTTCCTCGCTTCAAAGCATTGTCAAGGGTATGGACGATAAGCGAATTTTCGTAGATAGTGATTGCAAGCTGTTCCGCCTCGACATAAACGGTCCCGCTAGAATAGGTTTTTGTCTCATGAAAGCCTGTATAGGCTTTCTCCAATTCTTTCAGGTTTTCATAGATTTCAATGCTCATTTGGTTTCCTCTCCTTTTTCATTTTTTGAACTCCGAAGGGATTTAGTTCCCCAGAGGGGGATTATTTTTTCCCTTTTTGACACGTAGAGCGAAAATGCCCCATAGCTGACTCGTCAAGGGTTTCAGTCGGAAAAGTTTTTATCGCCGCTGCAGCTTGCAGCGGGGTTTCGATAAAAAGTTTTTCGCCCCTTGACGTGGCAGCTCGGCTTGTTGGGTCGAGATCGGGAAGAGTAACGAGGCTCGCCCGATCCCGGCCTTACAAGCCTTGGGGACATTTACGCTTCGGAGGTCAAAAAGGGAAAAAGACCGATAGGAGACGTATGTCTCCTTTCCGTCTGACGTTGTTTTGCATTTAAGTTTTTTATCATCGTTCACTCGTTAAGAAATGGACAGGAACATAGCATCTGTAGCTTCCGGATCAGCCGCATGCAAATCCGGAAGTGTACAGCTGCATGTTATCGGCCATTTTAGAGGGAAGCGAGATGCCGCAGAGAGTTGCCGGGCGCTGTCCGGCTTATGACTGCGAGCAGACCCCTTGGGTGATCCCGCCTTTAACTGATCAAAAATCTAAACATTCCTTTATCACACTCTTTGCTTAAGCAAAGAAAGAATGGGCTTAAGCCCATTTAACATGTTTAAAAATGAACACATTTAAATTTCAGGATATTGATATCTGGTGCATGTTATAATTTAGGAAATACTGATCAAGAGAGGAGATCATATGAAAGTAGAAGTAGTAATCAACATGTTTGAGATAGGACTAATCATTCTAGGTGTAGTAGGACTATTATTAATTAAAGCTAATGAAGAGAGAAAAAGAAGCAGAAGGAGCTAGACCTGGCTTCTTTTTATTTTATGTTGTTATCCTTAGAGTAAAGCGCAGAGGGAGTGTATGTAATGGACGAAAAAAATACGATTACAGCTTTCCATTGCAGGAAGCAGAATGGTGAATTAAAGGTAAGACCTAAACCTTTTAAGTGGCACATTCCTAAAAGACTAAGAGGACAGATACAACAAGGGGATATTGTATTGGTTGAATCTCTAAACAGGAAAAAAACTGTCCTAGTAATTGACGTTTCAAGAGAAGAACTAGAAGAAACAGGTTGCTATTACAAGAGAGTCATTAAGATTTTGGATCAAGTAGATAAAAATAAAGAAAATGTACCTGTGTGAAAGAGAGACTATTACGAGTAGTCTCTTTTTTAATGTAAAAATTCACTCAAATTTAACATGTCAATTCATCAGATATTAAAACATCCTTAAAATTCTAGTAATGTTTACATGATCCATTTTAATCATTAATATGGTAAATGTGGACCACGCTAAAAAAGGAATTGGAGGTAATAATATGAAAAAACGAAACGTTATTGTCACATCCTTGTTGTCAGCATCCGTGTTATTCACTGGGTTTGGTTTGGAGGGAAATGCACAAGCGAAAGAGGTATACCCTTCTATGAACACTGAAAGAGCCAAGCAAGAAATAGAAGAAATGAAAGCAGAGGGAATGACCTCTGAACAGATTAATGAGCTTTACGAAATGAGCAAAAAGGAATATGACTCTGTATCTACGGAAGCAAAAGCAGAAGCGATATTCGAAGAGTCGCAGAAAGATATCGATCAATATATTAAAGATGGCGTGATTGACGAGTATTTACCTAAGTACAACGAAGAGAAAGATAAGATGAGTGTAAACGCCAAGAAGAGCAAGAGCCTAGGCACTAAAGGCGATGTATTGGTTAGCTATGACTTAAATTCAGGCAGTTCTGCAATTGGTCTCGGACATGCGGCTATTGTTTCGAGAACGAAGTCAAATACCATAGAATCTTGGCATAAGCTTTGGAGTCCAAAAAAACAGCATGGAGTTAGATTCTATAATAATTCTTGGGGAAATAGAAAGAAGGTATATGGGCTGTGGGTAAAGAAGTCTAATAATACCAAATATGTAAATGCGGCTAAGTATGCCGAAAAACAAGCTAATCAAAAGAAGCCATACAATTTGAACTTCTTTGACAAGAAAACCACAAAAAAATTCTATTGCTCTCAATTAGCTTGGAGAGCTTGGAAAAATCAAGGTCACGATATTGACAATAATAAAAAAGATTTAGTCGTATCGCCGATGGAATTAGTTAACTCTAACAACACGAAGGTCTTTTATCATAAAAAGTAAGTTAATAAGCAGTCGGGGATTTCCCCGATTGCTTTACTTGTTTAAAATTGAAGGGAGATGATTGAATGAAATACTTTAAGTTACTTTTATTAGCTTGCGCCATAGCACTTGTTTGTTTAGCGTGTTCAAAGAAAGAGGAGGCTGTGGGGGACTCTCCTAAGGGAGAATTGAGCAATATGAAAGATAGTAAATTTGCTGTAATTCATTCAAAGGTGATGGATAGGGGGTGCGAGATAGTAAACTATAACGATACAGGGAGTAAGCTATCAAGCGTGTCATTAAAAGACTGCGTGGGATTTACTTCGTCTACTCAGAGTGATAATAATATGTACTTCTCATCTAATAGGTCTAATTATCATGT
>NZ_JBBOXI010000003.1:0-7063 GCF_038007485.1 Bacillus sp. FSL K6-3312
CTGTCATTTTGAAAAAGTGCGATAAATCCAGTCGTGTCAAGGCTTTAAAGACATTTTGACAGCACAAAACTCCATCTGCTATTATTAAGGTGTCGAATCTTAAATAATAGAATGCTAGATAACTAGCGTCAGAAGGAGTTTTTTTATGTGTAATACATACAATTTTGGTGATTTCAATTCAGATTATACCATCCTTGAGGACAAAACCGCAACAGGAAAAAAGCGGGATTGGCGAGGAAAAAAGATGAAATCGTCACTTATTTCTGCTCATTATGAGGCGTTGGAAAAGCGCACTGGCTCTCCTTATTTTCTGAAAAAAGCTGAAAAAGTCTGTGATTGTGCGGAATATCTTGTGTTTAAGAGAGACAGAAAAACGGGCAAGTTAAAGCTAGCTCAAGCCTATTTTTGTAAAGTGAGGTTATGCTCTATGTGTGCGTGGCGAAGGTCGTTAAAAATTGCGAGTCATAATAAATTGATCGTCGAAGAAGCAAACAGACAATATAAGCCCGCATGGATATTTCTTACGTTGACAGTGAAAAATGTTGAGGGCGATGATTTAAAACAAACGATTACTGATATGATGCAAGGCTTTAGAAAGCTGTTTCAATACAAAAAAGTGAAAACTGGAACACTTGGTTTTTTCAGAGCTTTAGAAATTACAAAAAATCATGAAGAGAATACATATCATCCTCATTTTCATGTATTAATTCCAGTGAAAAGAAGTTATTTCACAGGTAAAAGCTATATCAAACAAGCAGAGTGGACAAGCTTTTGGAAACGTGCAATGAAATTGGATTATACACCAATCGTACACGTGCAGCGTGTCAAAGGAAAAAAGGGAATCGATGCGGAAGCAATTGAAAAAGAAGTGCGTAAAGAAATGGAAGAGCAAAAAGCCATTTTAGAGATTTCAAAGTATCCAGTGAAAGACACTGATGTGATACGTGGAAATGAAGTGACCGAGGAAAATTTGGATACGGTTTATTATTTGGATGATGCACTCAATGCTAGGCGGTTGATCGGCTACGGCGGGATCTTGAAAGATATTCATAAGGAACTGAATTTGACGGATGCGGAAGATGGAGATCTGATCAGAATTGAAGAAGATGATGATGAAGTGGCGAATGAGACATTTGAAGTCATGGCTCATTGGCATGTTGGGATCAAGAATTACATAATCACATAGAAAGCAGACCTATCATGGGTCTGCTTTCTTTATGTCAATATGGCAGGTGAAATTTCTTTTTTGATTGCGGTGTCCGCAAGCGTTTTAAAAACTTTTACAATTAAGGTATTTTTAGCAAATATTATGTTACGTTTTATTTCAAATAACTTTTGGGAGAGTGAAAGTTTATGAAAAAGTCTATTGTTGTTTTGGTAACCATTGGCTATATAATTTGAAATAATATTATTACTATTTTAACCTTTAAAGTAATTTTAAGGTTAAAATATCTCATTTAATGGTAGCATGGGTTTTGTTGAAGAAAAGAGGATGGAGTGATTAAAGTGAAGAAGAAATTCATATCATTTTTCTTATTGGTTTCACTAAGTGTTTTTGGAATTTCTGCTATTGCGCCTAGTTATGCTAGTGCTGCGGAAGCAAATCGTGAAAGTGTTGGTAACATAGGTAAAACAAATACATCTACCCTTCCTGTTGGAAATGATCCAACAATGAGTACAAAAGGAATTCCTTTTGGTAAACAAATTCTAGTCAAAGCATTAAGAGTAGGTGGCCCAGCTTTAGGGACTTTAATAAAGAAAATTCCTCATAAGTGGGCTCAAAAAGCTGGTGATGCTTGTAGTAAATGGTCACATAAAGCAGCTGATGTAATTGATCAGTTAACATCTTTCGGTGAAGCTAAAGTTACTGCGGCTTTAATGGCAGCTGGAATTCCTCCAGGTGACGCGCAATTAATCGCTAAAGTTGTTGTTTTCTTTTTGGTATAGATATTGAATATATTAATATTAAAGAAGAGAGTGAATAATATTATTCACTCTCTTCTTTAATATTTTTATAAGGAGAGATCAGGATTGGATTTGTTTGTAATTACTATGTTAATTTATTTATTTTTCTTTTCGTTGTTTTTCTTTTTTATGTATAGAGGCGAAAAAAGGGAAGCTGAAGAGAATAAAACAAATGAGGGATATGTGTTTTCCACATTTGTTGGTGCACTTTTGTTGTCTTTAATTCCTACAGCAGTAATTATGTTTATAGTTTTGATTGCTACAGGATCAATAAGTGTAATCGTTAAGTCATTAGGGTTAAATGTAGATTTCACTCAAATTATCATTGTGAGTTTAGCGTTAGTTTGTTATTCATTTACTCTTGACAATATATTTATTACAGTTGCAAAACATATAATGGGAGACAATATACTAAAGACTATTTTCGTTTCACTTTTTAGATTCTTATTTGTTTTCTTTGTTGGTGTTATATGTTCAATTGGTATTGCAGATAGTATCAAAATTTCTATCGGTTTAACTTTAGTTTGTTTTTTATTAGAATTTATTTCTACTGATAGACCTAAAGCATAGTTTTTAATAAATGTACGATTGGTGAATACTGATTTTTTTGTTTGAGCTGTTTTTTGCTAAATTTGAAGGTATGGCACGTTGGCAAGTTGGTATTGAAAATTACATAACAAATTAAAAAAGCAGGCTTATTTAGTCTGCTTTTTTGGTATGTCGTCTAATTCAAAACTTTTTCATGACACGCTTGACGGAAATCGAAAGATTTTAGCACTCACACAGGCGTGTGTATAAGTGCGCCATTTCATGGATAGTTTATCTCCAAAATTGCCACCACTTTTTTTGTTGAATAGCTACAAGTTGCTTTTTGGATTCTTGTATTTCCCTTATTGATTCCATTAGCATTTTATCTCGTTCTTCGAGTTTGGTATTTATGTATTCTTGTTGTTCTTGTTGCTTGTTTTCTATAATCGCAACATGTTTTCGCAATTCAGCAATCTCTTCTTTTTGATTACCAATAACTTGTATAGCTGCGTTCATTTGCTCGATTGCTATTTGAAGCTGTAAAGCGTAGTGATTTGGCTCGTTTTTTGATTGCTGTTGCGCTGTTGCGGTTGTTGTTGCGGTTACTTCTTCAAATTCAGTATTTCTTGCAATCATGCGGGATAAGCCCTCTTCGATGTCAGTTGCGGTTAGGTTGCGTTTGAACCCTTCCGCAATGAATCGCAACACTTCGATGGTCTCGGGTTTATAGCGTTTTTTTCTCCCTTCACCAACAGATGGAATATAATTTTCAAACCGATCTCTATAAAATCTTGCCGTGGATTCAGCAAGGTTTAATTGTTTTGCGATCTGTGTCATGGTTAATAATTTTTTTTCCAAATGAATCCCTCCCGATTTAGGGAATGGAATGTAAATTCCTTTTGATATAATTAGATATAAGTTTAAGAAATGCCTCTTTTAACTTTGTTTGAAAAGGAGAGCTATGTTACCAAACGAAAGGTAACGTTTTGCAAAAAAATCAGTCGCAACAAGGGTTCAATCATGGTGAATTAAGTTCGTGTTTGTTTTGTGTTGTTTCGGAAAAGTGTGCACACAAAAGGAGCGTTACTGTTTAAAAAATGGAGTGAAAAACATATGGCATGAGTCAACGGTAAGCGGAACGAAGTGAGCATTAAGGAGTTGACTCATTCACGAGACCCAAAGCCTATTGATTCAAACAAACCCCGTTTGTTTGCGCCCGCCGAAGGGGCATCCCCCGAAGATCGGGGGTAGGGGGTTTGAATATTTGCGATCCAACGGGCTGACCGTTGGCGGGTTTGGGCAGAGCCCGAAAAGAGTCACTAGGGAACCAGTGCCCACTTATGCACCTAAATAGGTGCTGTGGGTTTTCTCTCCGTTGAAAGCAGAATGCCAGGCATTGTACCGTTGGGAATTTTGGAAGAAGAATGGTATAATAGATTACTATCCTAATCCTTGTTAGTTTGGCGAAGGTGCGAAGCGAAAAGGCGGCGACAGTCGCCTGAGTGGCAACGAAAAGCGGAGCACCGAGAGCCAAACTAGAACCCCCCCATGCTAACAGGGGGGTACTACGGACAAAGAAAACTGTCAAAAATCAGTCATATCAATGGATTGAGCCGTTTTCGTTTTGAAACGATTTTAATTTGATGATAAGATGCATGATTAAATACATAAAAATACCGAGGCTGTAATTCTAAATGCCTCTGAGAGCGTTCAGATTCGATTCTGAGCGCTTTTATTTTTGTTCAGATATAAAAAGATGCAAACAAAGAAAAAACGCCTTATAGGGCGTTTAAATGTTTTTATGTTGGTCCTATTCCTTTTTCATAACAACTCATACGCCTACTACACCTCTTTCAGCGATTTTCTGATCTGTTTGAGTGTTTGAATAGATAGATGCTCCAGTGATCAATAGTGCCAGTATGGATAAGCTAACAATCCATTTCATGTTGGAAATACAGCCTTTTCAGCAATTTGTTGATCGTGATGAGTGCTTGAATAAACAGTTACTCCAGTGATCAATAGAGCTAGTATAGATAAGCTGACAATCCATTTCATTCTAACGCCTCCGTCATTTTTATGATTTCGTCTTTTGCAACAAGTGCTTGTTCATAATATTTAACGGCTTGCGTGATATTTCCTTTATTTTTCAAGTGATTGCCTATTTCTCGTGACAATTCGGCTATATCTGTCCATAGTCTTTTTTTCTCTAGGTACTTCATGGCGTGGTGAATATTGTTTATGTGACTATTGTTGTAAAGTGCATCTATTATCATGAGTTTTGCTCTGTATTCATCTTCGTTATTTTCCTCGGCTAGATTCCATGCTTTTTTGTACCAGACAAGAGCTTTATCAGTTTTTTCACTTTTAAAACAGACTTTGCTAAGCATGTAATATGTGCGGATGGTGTTCAATGATTCCCTGTGTTCTGGTATATCAATTGCTTTTAGTAAATGGCTTTCAGCTTGTAATAGATCACCACGTTTTTCATAACTGATACCGATATTGTAATGAGCTAAACTTTTGGTGTATGAATCCCCGATTTCATCTGATTTTTTAATGATGGTTGAATAATGTTGATCAGCTTTTTTATAACTCATTAATTCCATTTTGTTATGTGCTATTACCATTTCGCATTGGAGTTGTCTTGATATATATTGATCGTTGGATTTGAAGGAATTGAGTGCTTTTTCTGCGTGACTAAGTGAAAAGAAGTGCTGATCGATTTGGTAATAGACTATGGCAATTTTGTAGTGGAATTCGGCGTGTTCAATTTCGTCGGGGATTTTCTTTAGCTTATCTTCGGCAATTTTGTAAAAGTTGATCGCATCAATGTAATTCTTGTTGTGAAACTCAAATTGTCCGTTGAAAAAGTAAAAGTAGTATTGAATCATGTCGTCCGTCTTTTGAATATCTTCTTTTTTGATGGTTGTACGACTTTTGATTTTTAGTCGCTGCGCATCATCTATCAAAAGATTGTTTCTAAAATCCAAAAGGTTGAAATACAGGAGCAGGTCTTGATTTTGTTCCATGTGTGGAAGTATTCTTTTAATCTGTTCTTTTAACTGTATTGCTTCGTCTACTTTTCTTTTTTTAATTACCCCGTACCATTCATTCATCATGTTGGCGACTTCTTCGTATGCAATTGTTTTGGCCATCATCATCCCCACCCTTTTGCCTGTCGTAAATGTTTCTCTTTATCTTACAGATTTAGTAAATATTTAGAAAGTGAGAAATTCCCCAACAAAACCGATTCTTTTTACTTGTGTGCATGTGAATATGGATGCTGACAGCAATGACTTTTGGATGTACAGCTAGGGAGAATATGACCTGTTTTTTGCATGTTGTCATTGAAAATATCGGGTACAGTCACTTGGAAATAACACGTGAACTATTAGGTTTTTGATTAAACGTGATATTTCCACTGGTTACAGTCGGCAGGAACGCATAAATAGCAATGGCCAAGAAGGTCGGACTGATCGCCATGAAATGACCTTACTTGTTCTATGCTCTTCTGTTTGTCTCTTTTTCAATCCCACCATTTTTGTGGGCGGGTGACGGCAGTTGTATTTTGAATGCCAGGTTTAGTCAGGTTGCATAAAAAATAACGACTAGCTGAATGCTCTAGTCGTCAGAGATAGGTTATGATTCTTTAAGGTATGAATGTTTGTGAAAAAGAGTGAAAAAAATAAAAAAAATCTCCCCCTGAGGGGAAATTTTTTTTAGGACGCCGACCTTTTCATGATGAGGATGCCGAATTCCTCTAGTTAGGATGACAAGTGCTCTTTTTAGTATATGTTGATGCGTATATGTGGTGTGGATTTTTCTGAAATAAAAAGCAATCTGACGTTTTAAATCTGATTGCTTTTTATAAAAACGAAATTTATGGAGGTTGGTGAGTATTAACGATGGGGTTTCAATACTCACTCCAATATATGTGAGTTTGCTGAAGAGTGATCATTGAAAGATCGAGGTTATAAAAAATAATGATTTTGGTTAGAATTTTAATGGGGAACCTCCAACGCCAACGTTTCCGTGTGCGAAAAGGTCTTTAGGAGCCGGCACTTTGCTGACTCCTTTTTTGTTTGATTAAAATCAAATATTAAAAGCACCCTGAACATAAGCAGGATGCTTTTAATATTTGCGGGCTTTTTTTTATAACTTATGGCTGTTTTGGATTTTTTATTAAGAAAAACATTTTATGTTATTGGTTCTTAATGGGGAAAAGCAATCTGATTGTAAAATCAAATTGCTTTTTTATGAAACGAAGATTGATAATGGGGAGATCAAAATTCTTGTTATCATATGCTAGAATGTGGAAGAGTGATCATTGAAAGATTGATGTTATAAAAAATAGTCTATTTGGTTAGAATTTAAATGGGGGACCTTTCCTTCATGTCTGCAAGTAAAGAAAGATAAGATTGGGTTTATTTTTGAGGAGCTAGTATATTACTGGCTTCTTTTTTGTTTTTGGGTTTTTGGTTTTTAAAAAGATGGCGGTTTCGCCAGATTTTTAGGCGATTTTGACGGAGTCAGAATCGTGTCTTTTCTTATCTTGATACATATAGAAACA
>NZ_JBBOXI010000004.1:0-7011 GCF_038007485.1 Bacillus sp. FSL K6-3312
ATGAGATTTTCAAAAAGTACGGTAAATCCAGTGGTGTCAAGGGTTTAAAAGCACTTTGACACGTCAAAACTCCTTCTGTTATTATTAAGTTACCACACTTAAAATAATAGATAGCTAGAGATCAAACTAGCTTCAGAAGGAGTTTTTTGACTTTGACATATTCAGATGAATCAAATTATAGCATCCTTGACGATAAAACCGCAACAGGTAAAAAGCGGGATTGGAGAGGAAAAAAGATGAGGTCGTCGCTTGTGGCGGCTCATTATGAAGGACTTGAAAAGCGTACCGGTGCACCTTATTACGGAAAAAAAGCTGAAAAAGTATGTAATTGTGCAGAGTGTCTTGTGTTTAGAAGAGATATTGAAACAGGCAGGCTACGATTATCAAATACTTATTTCTGTAAAGTGAGGTTATGCTCGATGTGTGCGTGGCGACGATCGCTAAAAATTGCGAGTCATAATAAATTGATCGTGGAAGAAGCGAACAGGCAGTATAAGCCTTCATGGATATTCCTCACGTTGACAGTGAAAAACGTTGAGGGCGATGATCTGAAACAGACCATTTCGGATATGATGAAAGGCTTTAATAGATTGATGAAGTATAAAAAAGTGGACTCTTCTGTACTCGGTTATTTCAGAGCTTTAGAGATTACAAAAAATCATGAACAGAATACATATCATCCGCATTTTCATGTGTTAATTCCTGTGAAGAAGAGCTATTTTAGAGGGCAATCTTATATTAAACAAGCAGAATGGACAAGCCTTTGGAAAAGGGCAATGAAAATGGATTACACACCGATTGTGCATGTGCAGCGGGTCAAAGGAAAAAAGAACATTGATGCGGAAGCGATTGAACAAGAAGTGCGTAAAGAGATGGAAGAACAAAAGGCTATTCTTGAAATCTCGAAGTATCCTGTTAAGGATACTGATATCATACGTGGAAATGAAGTGACCGAGGAAAATCTTGATACGGTCTATTATTTGGATGATGCATTAAATGCCAGGCGGCTGATCGGCTACGGCGGGATCTTGAAAGATATTCATAAGGAACTGAATTTGACGGATGCCGAGGACGGGGATCTTGTTCGGATTGAAGAAGATGAAGATGATGTGGCCAATGAGACGTTTGAGGTCATGGCTCGTTGGCATGTTGGGATTAAGAACTACATAATCAATTAAAAAAGCAGGCTGATTAGAGCCTGCTTTTTTGTATGCAATTTTTATTTGTCTAGGGAGTACTTTTCAATTGCTTCTTCTGGAGACGTTTCTTTATCAAATATAAGATGGCGACTATATACCTCACTTAAATGCAAAGGTTCTTTTTCTAAATTATCTACAAGTTCAAAAATATCTAGAATTGAGACTAATTTTGTTGTTGTTTGTCCATAGTCTCCGTTTCCAGATGTTTCATCTGGAAAGCTTTTCTCTATAATTTTTTTTACCTCATTTTGATCTTTTGCTTTAACTAGGACGATTCTCTCTTCAAATACTTTATCAGGTCTAACTTTAGGTGAAGGGATGAATTCAAATAATAGTTTTGCAGAATAAAGTTCATGCATGGTTTGATCACCTTTTCGTTAATTATTTCTTTTTTTTCTTTTTAGTATCTTTTTTAAATCTGTTGTCTGTCAAAAGTTTTTTAGCTGTTTTTGCTTTTTTAATTCCTTTGCTTGCATCTTTGTTAATTTGATCTATTGTTTTGTTTAAGTATTCTGTTGGAAATTTATTTCGGATTGATGCTTTTCTGTTTTTAGAGATGTATTCATTTGCTGTCATTTTATGATGTTTAACAACTTGAGCTTCCCAAGAGTTTGAAGAAAATATCATACCACCTACAATGACAGCCCCAGTTGCTAATACGGCTACTTGTCCTAATCCTGGAATGAAGAAGAAAGGAAGTGGAATGGCAAATTTTGTTTCTGCAAGTTGATCAGGATTTATTTCTTCTCCTTCAGATGATACGAAATCATTTGTGTTAATTACAATAGTTTCGTTTTCTGTTGCTTTTACTGGTGCTTGTAAAACAAAGGTAAATATGGATAGAGCTAATAGTGTGGAAATTATTTTTTTTACCATGTTCAATACTCCTTATAGTTTATTAGAAATTCAATTGAATAACAAAATATAGATTATCTTGTGTTAATTGGATAAACAATGGATTTAAGATAGATTTAAGAAAATTTCTTTTTTGGTTGCGGTGTCCGCAATCATTTTTTTTATTTTTTAGAGCTTCGTTATGATGAAAATTTCTGTGGTAGAATCCGTTCACTGTGGAGGTGAATGTGATGACGATTGTAATTCATGTGATGGATTTAGGAGCATTCATTATTTGTACTTTGCTGTTCATTGCATTGTGGTTTGAAGAATCAGAAGAAGCTGGCTATTAAGTCGGCTTCTTCTTTACACGCTTGACGGAAATCGAGAGATTTTAGCACTCACACAGGGGTGTGTATAAGTGCGCCATTTTCATGGGTGTCCTATTTCCAAAATTGCCACCACTTTTTTTGTTGAGCAGCAGCAATCATTTTTTTTGCTTCAATGGATTCTTTCAAAGCGAGCATGAGATTTTCATCTCGCTTTTTTTGTTGTTCTTCAAATTGTTCGAGTCGTTTTAGGATGGCCCGATTGAATTCCTCGTGTCTTTGAATGAGATCGGCGACATTGACATCTTGTAGCGGTGTAGCGGTATCCGATATGGACAAGTTTGACCGATACAAGGTCGCTACAAGTTTGGCTACTTCTTCTAGTGATTTACCACTCAATTTAGAGTGTGTGTATATATACTCCATAGCGGATAAATCGGACTCATTATACTGACGCCATCCCTTAGTGTCTCTGGCGAAATTATAGCCGTTTTTCTCAAGCATGGCGGCGTATTTGCGTATCGTGACGCTGGAGACATTGAGCTTGTTTGCAATGTCTTGTGAAGAAAGGTAGGTTTCGGGTTTCATAGCGGGTTCACCTCTTTATGATTCATTCGCTACGGTATACGCTACGCCCTCCTAGATCAAAAGGCAAAATGTTTTTGTTTTGCGTAGCGGGTTGAAAGAGAAAAATTTTGATAAGTGTCGCTGGAGACATTTCGGAAAAGGTGAAAAGAGCATAAGGGAAAACTGCAACCATTTCATGCTTGAAATCACAGGGTGATTTGTTTCGTGGCGGTTGCAATTTTTGAAAAGAATGTGCCTAAAAATGAAAAACTGACACACCTTTTTTTAGGAGAAAAATGCGGTGATGTGTCAGAAACGGCAAATCTGCCACACCATAAAAAGGAAAAGTGAGAAGAGCATAAGGGGTTTTTGTCCCCACTTATGGTGTGGAACTAGGCAAAGCCTAGCAAAAAAATGACCCCAAAGAAGTGGTGGAAATCACTCCTGCAGCAGTGGCGATTTTTGAGGTGATCACTTCCCGATCACTACTGAAAAACGAGCCGGTCACTGGCGTATCAGTGATGGAAAATGATCGACCAGTTGTCAATCACTTGTCAAAGTGCCCAGTTATACGCACCAAAAAATGCGCGTGTTTTTAGAAAAGCCAACGAGGGTTTTTTCACGAAAGTTTGCTAACGTTTTGTGTTTGAAAAGGAGCGCACTGCACACAAAGAAAGGTAACGTTTTGCAAAAAAATCAGTCGCAACAAGGGTTCAATAATGGATGAATTAAGTTCGTGTTTGTTTTGTGTTGTTTCGGAAAGGTGTGCACTCAAAAGGAGCGTTACTGTTTAAAAAATGGAGTGAAAAACATTCGGCATGAGTCAACGGTAAGCGGAACGAAAGTGAGCATTAAGGAGTTGACTCATTCACTACATCCAAAGCCTATTGATTCAAACAAACCCCGTTTGTTTGCGCCAGCCGAAGGGGCATCCCCCGAAGATCGGGGGTAGGGGGTTTGAATATTTGCGATCCAACGGGCTGACCGTTGGCGGGTTTGGGCAGAGCCCAAAAAGAGTCATTGGAGAACCAGTGCCCACTTATGCACCTAAAAGTTGCACGTGTGTTTTCTCTCCGTTCAAAACAGAATGCCAGGGCATTGTACCGTTGGGAGATTGATGAAAAAATTTGGTGGAGATGATAGAATAAGAGAGGATTTATTCATCTGATTGTTTGGCGAAGGTGCGAAGCGAAAAGGCGGCGGTAGTCGCCTGAGTGGCAACGAAAAGCGAAGCACCGAGAGCCAAACGAGAACCCCCCATGCTAACAGGGGGGTAGTACGCAAGATGAAAATAAAACGTATAAAAAAATATGATGTGAATTTTAAAAATGCCGTTGAGAGCGTTCAGATTCGATTCTGAACGCTTTTATTTTTGTTCGGGTAATTGAAGTAGGGGAATGAGTCAAAAACGCTTATAAGGGATTTAAATGCGTTTTTTGGTTTTGTCTGCTGAATTCATTTAAAAAACGTTTGCGAGATACCGAAAATTTTCAAAAATGGAAACGCAAGCAAGTTATAGTCGTATTTCATGTGCTAGGATTTAACATAAAAAAGCGATGTATCGGGGGATTGATGGTATGGGAACTATTGCAGCGCCTGTGGTTGGTCAGAAGATTAATGAGTGGTATCAACATATCAAAAGGTTGAATGTGACAGATGCAGAGATTCTCCGTAACGAAGTTAAGAATGAGCTGGATTTGATGGAGGAAAACGAACAGGTTGTTCTTTATTTTCAGCTAATGGAATTTCGCCATGAACAGATGCTTGAATACGTAAATCCATCAAAAAATACTGTCAACAAAGCTGATTATTTGAGAGCTGTCGAAGGTGAAGGAAAAAGGCTTACTGGTATTATGGAGTACTACTTCAATTTCTTCAGAGGGATGTATGAGTTTTCTAAAGGGGAGTACATAAAAGCTATTACATTTTATCGCTATGCTGAAAGAAAACTTGATAAAGTAGCTGATGAATTGGAGCGTGCGGAGTTTTTTTTCAAAATGGGAGAAATCTTTTATCACATGAAGCAAACACATCTATCTATGTATTATGTTGAACAGGCGTATCATGCTTATAAGGCACACAGTATATATCAAGTTAGGTTAATCCAGTGTAGATTCGTAATTGCGGGAAATTATGATGATCTGGTCAGTTATGAGAAGGCACTTCCCCATTTGAAACTAGCTTTACAGGAATCTATTGCACTTGGCCATGATTACATTACGACTAAGGGTTTGTTGAATTTAGGAAACTGTTTTAATAAACAAGATGATGTTGCGAAAGCAACAGTATATTACCAACGTGCATTAGAGTTAGGCGAGAAGATCGGAGCTAAAGAGGTTGTACAAGCTTGTTATGATTTAGCCATCATTTTCTTTAAGCAGGGACTAAAGGAAGAAGCTCTTGACTATTGTGTGAAGGGAAAAAGCTATGCTGAAAAGTATGATGATTATATGTTTGTCGATCTTTTTAATGTGCTTCATGAGTTATATGTGACGGTTTCGCCTAGTGTTGAAGTCAATCAAAAATTTGATCAACTTTTATATAGTCGTGGTTATCCTTATTTAGAAGACCTAGCTTTAGAGGCTGGAAGATTTTATAATGACATAGAACGATTGGATGATTCTGTATTTTTTTACAGGAAGATGATCCAAGTTCAGAAACTGATTCAAAGGGGCGATTTTGAATATGACGTTTAAAAAAATTATGGCTGCCGTTTTGATTTTAGCTGTGGCTGTTGCGCCGGTTTATGGTTTAGCGACGCAAGATAACAGCGTTTCTGTTGCTTCAAGGAATGCAACATGATGTATCGTATTCGATTTGTAACATGAATGAAAATTGACAGACCTTTCGGGTCTGTTTTTTTGTGGAAATATCATGTGTAGTCACTTGGAAATAACACGTAAACTATTAGGTTTTTGATTAAACGTGATATTTCCACTGGTTACAGTCGGCAGGAACGCATAAATAGCAATGGCCAAGAAGGTCGGACTGATCGCCATGAAATGACCTTACTTGTTCTATGCTCTTCTGCTTGTCTCTTTTTCAATCCCACCATTTTCGTGGGCGGGTGACGACAGTTGTATTTTGAATGTCAGGTTTAGTCAGGTTGCATAAAAAATAACGACTAGCTGAATGCTCTAGTCGTCAGTAATAGGTTATGATTCTTTAAGGTATGAATGTTTGTGAAAAAGAGTGAAAAAATAAAAAAAATCTCCCCCTGAGGGGAAATTTTTTTAGGACGCTGACCTTCTCATGCTGAGGATGTCGAACCGAATTCATTTTGTTAAGATGACAAGTGCGCTTTTTACTATATGTTGATGCGTATAAGTGGTGTGGATTTTTCTGAAATGAAAAGCAATCTGACTTTTTAAATCTGATTGCTTTTTATAAAAACGAAATTTATGGAGGTTGGTGAGTATTAACGATGGGGTTTCAATACTCACTCTAATATATGTGAGTTTACTGAAGAGTGATCATTGAAAGATCGAGGTTATAAAAAATAATGATTTTGGTTAGAATTTTAATGGGGAACCTCCAACGCTTGCGTATGCGAAAAGGTCTTTAGGAGCCGGCACTTTGCTGACTCCTTTTTGTTTTGATTAAAATCAAATGTTAAAAGCACCCTGAACATAAGCAGGATGCTTTTAATATTTGCGGGCTTTTTTTATAACTTATGGCTGTTTTGGATTTTTTATTAAGAAAAACATTTTATGTTATTGGTTCTTAATGGGGAAAAGCAATCTGATTGTAAAATCAAATTGCTTTTTTATGAAACGAAGATTGATAATGGGGAGATCAGAATTCTTGTTATCATATGCTAGATTGTGGAAGAGTGATCATTGAAAGAGTGATGTTATAAAAAATAGTCTATTTGGTTAGAATTTTAATGGGGGACCCTTCCTTCATGTCTGCAAGTAAAGAAATATAAGATTGGGTTTATTTTTGAGGAGCTAGTATATTACTGGCTTCTTTTTTGTTTTTGGGTTTTTGGTTTTTAAAAAGATGGCGGTTTCGCCAGATTTTTAGGCGATTTTGACGGAGTCAGAATCGTGTCTTTTCTTATCTTGATACATATAGAAACA